>CP043982.1 GCA_015134375.1 Candidatus Stammera capleta | reverse complement strand
TTTTGTTATAAATAATTAATAAATTTTTGTTAATTTTAATATATAATTATTTTTTATATTTTATAATTATATTATTTAATATAAAAAGTATTTTTAAAATAAATGTAATTTTAGTTATAATAATAATAATAATAATAAAATTTTAAAAATGAAAATTGAAAGTGAAAGATAATATTATGAAAAATAAAATAAAAAAAATACATAGAAGATATACCCCTAAGATAATATGTAATATACCTAGAGGTATAACTTCTAAATTAGTTGCTAGAGTAAGCAAACATAATTGACATTATAATTACGATCTTATAAGTTTACGTAGACAATATAATATGCGTATTCATGCAAGATCTGAATTATGCGAATGTCTTACAATTTTGTCTTGTGTACTTATTATACATTGTAACTATAATTTATATAGTGATTATCTTTTTGAGATAAAAGCACCTTTTGAAATTATAGCACATTCTATGAATATGTTACATATTTATAGTAATGGAAGAAAATCTTATGATCCCCCTTTAAATGCCTTACGTATATTAGAAAAATTAAAATACCTAATAATATTAAGAGGTAAAAATCCTGATACAGGTCATAATAGACCTTTACGTATTTGATTAACTAAAAAATTTTTTACATCTAGGGGAATTAAAATTGATGAATTAAGATTAATTTTAAATAAATATGAAAAATGAGTAGTTAAAAAGAATTTGACTAAAAATTTTTTAAATTTTAAAGATAAACATTTATTTAAAATGAGAGTTATTGGAATAGATTTATTAAGTAAACCTTTATTAAGAAATTTATTAATTAAAGAGAAAAAAATAATTTTAGGAAATAAATTTTTAGATAAAATTAAATCTAATATTAGATTATCTAATTTTAAAAAAAATAACAAAATTATTAATTTAATAAATTCTAATAAAAAATTAGATAATAATAATAATTTTATAAAAACTGAATCAAATGTTTGATATTGTAAATTTATTAATTGAAGTTTAACCCAAATGCCTTATCAAATAATTTTATTAGAGAAAAAATTTAAAAAAGAAAAACCAGATCTACTGAATAGTAATCCAGAAATGTATTATAAAATTCTTTTAAAACGAGGTAAAAAATTAATTAATAAAATATTTTAATTTATTTTTTTTTAAATTTACAGGGGGATTGTTTTTTTTATTTTTTTATGTTACAATTTGTATTGTAGTTTTATATTTAATTTAATTTTTTTTTCTTTTAAATTTATTTTTTTTAAAATTTAATATTTTTTTTTTTAAAAATTAATTAATTTTTAAAAAAAAAAATTTAAAAATTAATTAATTTCGAATTTTATTTCTGAACTAAAGTATTTTAAAATAAGTAATATTTGTTCTTTACTAAAATATTAAAAATTATAAAAAATAATTAAATAAATAATATAAAAATTGAAATATAAATAATACTATAGAACCAAAAAAATAAACAAAAGATAAAGAAAAATTATTTACAAAATAAATAGAAAGTAAAGAAAATAAAATCTTTGAAAAACTAGATATAGAATTACGTAAAATAGTATATTTCCCTAAATTTTTATATGAAGAAAATTTATTAATTTCAATTTGCATACAAATAATATGACCAGCTAAAATACCCAAACAAATTGAATTAATTATTAATATTAAAAAGAAATTTTTACTTAATACTAAAATATATAATAAAATTGAACATATTAAAAATGTATAATTTTTAATTAAATTAAAAATAAAATTTTTATATAAAATAAAACCAACTATTGAAGAAAACAATGTACAAAAAAAATTCAATATAGAATAAGAATAATGTGATTTTAATTTAATTATTTTTGTTAAAAAAGGTAATATTGCCATTAAATACTGAAACAAACCACTAGAAGGAATAGAAAAAATTAATATATTTAATAATTTTTTATTCTTAAATAGTGATTTAAATAAATTTAAATTTAATTTAAATTTTTTATATTTTTTTTTAAAAATAAAAATATTATTATATTTTTTCCATAATATATATGAAATAAAAGAATTAATAATATATATTAAACATGTAAAAATAAAACCAAATAATGGAATATTATTTAAAATAAATAAATTTCCTATAAGATTTCCTAAAGTTTGAGATACTTGTATAATTGAAAGAGATATTTTTAATATTTTATTTCTTTCCTTTTTTTTAAATAATATTTTAGTTATTTTATTAAAATTAGTTTTATTTAAAGTTCTAATAAAAGAAAAACTTATTTGTAAAATAAATATTAATAATAAAAATATATTAATTTTTGGTTTAAATAAAAATAATAAAAATATTAATAATGAAATTAAAAAAGATAATAAATTATTAATATAATTTTGATAAAGAGGATTAATATTATCTACTATATAAATGAATGTAAATATTGATATAACCATAGGAAAATAATTAGAAAAATTTATTAAACTTATTGCAAATGAACTATATGTATATCTATATACTAATCATACTAATATAGTATTTTGTGTGCATTCTATTAATGAAATTAAAATGTTTATTATTTGATAATTTATATGTTTAGTTTTTAGTAAATTTTTAATCATAATTTTTTTTTATAAATTTAAATAAATTTTTGTTATAAATAATTAATAAATTTTTGTTAATTTTAATATATAATTATTTTTTATATTTTATAATTATATTATTTAATATAAAAAGTATTTTTAAAATAAATGTAATTTTAGTTATAATAATAATAATAATAATAAAAT
>CP043981.1 GCA_015134375.1 Candidatus Stammera capleta | reverse complement strand
TAAAAAAACCATAAAAACAAAATATTAAACCACATAAAATAAATTTTCTTAAGATATTATTATTATTATACAAAATATTTTTATTTAGTATATAAAAAAAGCATAATATATTTATACTAAATATTGCAGGTAATTTATTATTTATAAAGTTATTAAATAATATTACAATACTATTAAAAAGTAATAATTTTGAAATATTTAAATTTAAAGTATTTGATATAATTATATTATCATATAATATTATAAATAAATATTTATTAATTAAAATAAATCTTTTCATAACTATTTCCCCCCCCCCTCTATCCCCCCAATTTAATTATTTATTATTTTATTGAAGTGTATTTATATTTTAATACATTTTATTAATTATTCAATATTTATTTTTAATTTAATATATAATTATTTTGATTTTTAAAATTAATTTTATAAATAAAATGATAATAGATAATGTAAATATAAAAAATTTAAATAAAAATGTAGATATTAAAAAAAATATAAATAAAAATTATAAATCTATAGGGTATATTACTAGTATATTTGCTTGTGCTTCTATACCTTATTCTAAAATTAAAGATAATTTTTTTAAAAAAATAAATGGTAATACTTCATTAAAAATTATTTCTGATCCTGAATATGGTTTACCTTATGGACTTATACCAAGAATGGTAATGATTTGATTATGTACTGAAGTTAAGTTTAAAAATTCTAATATTATATATTTAGGTAAAACTCAAAATGAATTTATAAAAAAATTAGGTATAGTTCCAACTGGAGGTATAAATGGATCTATATCTAGAATTAAAAAGCAAGTTGTAAGATTGTTTCATTCTATTATTTCTTTAACTAGTATAAAAGATAATGAACATAAGTTTGTTAATTTAAATATTGTAGATAATGGAATTTTTTTTTGAAATAAAAAACATAATAGTAAAATTCATTGGAATAATAAAATTATATTATCAAAAAAATTTTTTAATAAGATTAAATCTACTTTTTTACCAATTAATTTAAGTTTTGTTAAAAATCTTAGATCTCCATTAGCAATTGACATTTATATATGATTAATTTGAAGATCTAGAATAATAAATAAAAAAGGTATTTTAATATCTTGACTTCAATTAAAATTAAAATTTGGTTATAATTATTGTAATTCATCTAAAGGTTTATATAATTTTAAGAAAGAATTTTTAAAACAATTAAAAATTATTTATTTTTTTTATTCTAATATTAGTATAGAAATTTCTAATATAGGATTAAAAATTAATTATAGTTTTACATATATTCCTTCATTTAAAAAATATTAATTTTTTTTTTTAAAATTGAATTGATTTATATAAAAAATTATTTTATTATTTATTTAATTGGAATTTATTCGTATTTATTGATTTTGTTTTTTTTATAAATGATATATTTAGGATGGATTTTATTTGTTAATAATTTAATTTATTTGATAATTTTAAAATTTTTTATTGAAATATATTTTTTTATAAATTATAATTATTTTAATTTATATTTTTGTGAGTTGAAAAAGTTAATTTTTAAGGGTGTTTTATGATAAGAAGTATTCGTTTGTATATTATAAATTTATTATGTTTATTTAGTTTTTTTTTAGGTGTAAATAGTTCTTTAGCATCAGGTGATACTAGAAATGTTAAAGAACCAGTTATACCTAATAGTTGTAGTATATTAAAAGCAACAGATAAAAATGTAACTACTATAGTTCAAAATGAGATAAATCGTTGTGCAGGTTTAAAAAAGGTTGTTACATTAGAATTATCTAATAGTAAAAATTTTCATTTTTATACAGGTCCTTTAACAATACCTTCAAATGGAGGTATATTAATTAATAAAGGTGTAGTTTTATCAGCAATACCTGATCCTAAATTATATGATGTAGGTAATAATAAATGTGGAACAGTAGATAATAGTGGTTCAGGTTGTAAACCTTATATAACTGTCAGAAATGCAGAAAATAGTGGTATATATGGAGATGGTATTATAGATGGTCAAGGTAATTCAGTTATTAAAGGTTCTAATAAAACTTGGTGGAATTTAGCTAGTGAAGCTAAGATTTTAAAAAAATCACAAAATGTACCAAGATTAATAGAAATTAGAGGTTCTAAAAATTTTACTTTATATAAAATATCTTTAAAAAACTCTCCTAATTTTCATGTAGCTATGGGTAATGTAAATGGATTTACAGCATGGGGTGTAAAAATTAATACTCCTGCAGATGCTCGTAATACTGATGGTATAGATCCAGGTTCATCTACTAATATAACAATTGCACATTCTTATATTAGTACAGGAGATGATAATGTAGCTATTAAAGCAGGTAATGGACCGACATCACATGTTTCTATATTTAATAATTTTTTTGGTAAAGGACATGGTATGTCAATAGGTAGTGAAACTTCAGGATCTGTAACAGATGTTATAGTAAGTAATTTAACAATGGATGGTACAAATAGTGGTTTACATATCAAAAGTAGTAAAGTAAATGGTGGTTTAGTAAATGATATAACATATAAAAATGTTTGTATAAAAAATGTACAATATCCAATATTATTAGATATGTTTTATCAAAGAAATACAGAAGGTAATAAAATACCTCAATTTAAAAATATACATTTTGATAATATAAAAGTTTTAACTCCTGGTAAATTTGTATTTAATGGATTAAAAGGTAATAATATACAAGTTACATTCAATAATGTAAGTGTTAAGAAAGGTTCTACTTATGTAATGGAAAATGTAACTAAAACAGGTTCAATTAATGAAAATGCTGTAGGAGATAAATGTCCTAATTATATTTAATTAATATTTTTTTCTTTCTAACCTATAATTATTTATAGGTTAGTTTAGAAAATATTAAAAATTTAATTAATTATTTTTTTATTATATATATATATATATATATTTATGAGAGAAAACAAATTTAATGATATTAAATTAGAAATAAATAATATGAATTGTTATATTTCTAATGGTTTTTTAGACGTATATATAAAAAATTCTTATGTATATAAATTGTTAGTAGATAATAAAAATATTATAAGTAATTTAAATGGTAAAAAAACTTTTTATTTAGATTGAAATGGGGGTAAATATATATTTATACCTAATAATATATTTATTTTAAAATATAATAATAATATTGTACATATTATGTATAATATGTTTTTATATAATAAACTTGAAATTCAATATCATATAATTTTAAGAAAAAATATATCTGGATTGTATAATTATATTGTTATAAATAATAATAATTTTAATAAAAATTATATATTTAATGAAATTAGAACTGTATATAGGTTTGATTATTTTATTATGAATATATTATATAATGGTGTTATAGCACAAAAATCATATATTTATAGTTATTTAAAAACTAGACCTTTAATACAAGATGAAACATGACAGTTAGAAGATGGAACATATTATTCTAAATATGATTTAGCTGGATATATTAGAGATACAGATTTTTATGGTTTATATGGAAAGGAATATGGTGCATGGTTAATGAATTTTAATCATGAATATTTTTCAGGAGGTCCATTAAAACAAGATTTGTTGGTTCATCAAGATTCTTTAATGCTTAATTATTTAAATAGTACTCATTTTGGTTCTAAAGAATTAATTGTACCTAAATATAAATGGAGTAAAATGTATGGACCATGATTATTATATTTTAATAAAGGTAAAAATATAAATTTAATTTCTAATGCTGAAATATTTTATAAAAAGGAGAAGAAAAAATGGCCTTTTAAATGAATAAAAGATATAAATTATCAATTAAATAATAGGTTTAAGTTAACTGGTAAAATTAATAATATAAAAAATAAAAAATATCAAATAATAATTACTTCATCATTAAATGAAAAATTTGATTTACAAACATTGGGATATTCATATAGTACTATAAATGATGAATATGGTAATTTTTTTATTGATAATATAAGATCTAATATATATAATATATATATTTATCCTTTGTATGGTTATAATAGTTCATTTTTATTTAAAAAAAATATAAATTTAAGTAATAATTTGAATTTAAATTTAAATATAAAAGATGATATAAATAAAAATTATGTAATTTGAAATATAGGTAAAACAGATCGTAAATCTTCTGGTTTTAAATTTAGTGATAAAAATAGAAATTATATATGACATAATTTAGTTCCTAAAAATTTCAAATTTTATGTAAATAAAAATAATGATAAAGATTGATATTATTGTCAAAATAATAATGGTAATTGAAAAATATATTTTTATGATAAATTATTAAATAATTTTAATAATGATAGAATTTTAAATATAGGTATAGCGGGATCTAGTTTAAATATTTTAGATAAAAATAATAATAAATTACCTAAATTAAAAATATATTTAAATAATATTTTGATAAAGACTTTAATTTATGATAATGATAAATCAATATATAGAGGTGCTCTATTGAGTGGTAATTTTAATAGCGAAAAAATTATTATACCATATAAAATATTTGTTAAAAATTTAAATATTTTAGAACTGAAGTTAAAAAGTGGTTCATTCATTTATGATAATATTAATTTAATTATAAAAAAATAAATTATAATATTTTATCTAAAATTAATATAAGTATAAATTGAATAAATAATATATTTATTTTATTTAAAAATATTGTTTTTAAAATATAAAAAGTTATAATATTAATTATAAAAATAAATATATCCT